>NZ_JAWOVT010000003.1:444138-471473 GCF_033340055.1 Vibrio sp. 1580 | reverse complement strand
AGTTCTTTTAGTTGTTGATTTCATAACACTCTCCAATTTTGGGGGTGGAAAGTGTCAACCTTATTTAGGACGGCACAATCAATAAAAACAAAGCGGGAACTGGTACTCCCGCTTTTTTAACATGACCAAACTCTGTTATTTTCTCTGCTTATTGATTTAGGCTAAACCTCGATCACCCACCTCATCTGGCAACTGTTGCAAAAGCCACTCTCTAAAACGCTTGACGCTTGCTGGGATTAAACCTCTATTTTTAGGTTCAAGCATAGAGAAATTGGAAGGTGTTGAAAGCACGTGTTCGACTGGCCTAACTAAAGCACCGCTTTGTAAATAGTCGTCCACTAATGACCCCCAGGCTAACGCGATGCCCTGACCATTAATTGCCGCTTGTAACAGCATTGGATAGTTATTGATGTTCATGCGATTACGAGGCGAAATATTTGGCAACCCCACACTCGCAAACCACTGCTCCCAATTCACCCAATCTCTTTGAGACTCTTCCAGATAGAGTAACGTTTTATTGAAGATTTCTTCTGGCTCACTAGGCTGGCCGATTTTCTCTAAATAAAGCGGGCTACACACAGGGAATACCTCTTCTGAAAATAGCGTTGTCACGTCCATTTCCGCAGGTGGAGTGCGACAATAAAACAAGGCGATATCGCAATCTAATCGGCGTAAGTCCAACACATTATCTGAGGCTAATATTCTTATATCGATGTCATCATGTTCATTTTGAAATTGAGCGACCTTAGGCAACAACCACAAGGCTGCCATTGCATTTGTCGTCGCAACCGTGATCTTTTGTTCGCCCTGCCACTTTTTCACTTCACCCGTGATTTGAGCAATATCGAGCAAAGATTGGCTGACAGCTTGATAATATTGAAGACCTGTAGGCGTTAAATTAATGCTTCGATTGGCTCGCGTGAACATAGCCTTGCCTAAGTATTCTTCTAATTGTCTAATTTGGCGACTGATAGCACCTTGGGTCACGTTTAGCTCGTCAGCGGCTAACGTAAAACTCAAGTGCCGCGCCGACGCTTCAAACGCAACGAGGCTATTTAAAGGTGGGAGAGGTTTGATTTTCATGTATCTTCCAGTAAGGCAGTATTGTAATTATTTTTATTCCCGGCAATCTTATGTTGCACGTGGATAATGCCATTCTGGACAACACCTCAAAAACGACAATTTATAAATGATAAAAAATAGAGATGAATCATAAATTGTTGTGAGAGAGACTGCCGTATACAGTTTCGTGGCTACAACGAGCACAAAAAGAGGAGCAGTTACTCCTCTTTTGCCTAGCCTTTTGCTCACTTTGTACGAGTTAGCCCATTTACCCTATTGCCAGTTTAGTACTCGCGTAACGCGCTTTTTTCTTTCTTGGACTGGCTAAGAAGTACGCTAATGTAAGAGGCCCTAATCGTCCCATAAACATCATGAAGATGATCACTAACTCACCTGGTTCGGACAAACTGCCCGTTAAGCCTCGCGATAACCCAACCGTACCCAGTGCCGAGACCGCTTCGAACATAATATCTAACATAGACGCTTTCTCTGTCAGTAACAGCGTGAATATGGCAAACCAAGTCACCCCCACCGAGATCAGAGTCAGCGCCAATGCCTTGCTGATGGTCTCTTTGGGAATCTCGCGTTGAAAGGCATAGGTTGCTTCATCGCGACGCAAATAGCTGTAAGTTGCCAAGACCAATACCATAAATGTCACAACTTTAATGCCACTTGCCGTACTCAATGAACCACCGCCGATAAACATCAACACCAGAATGATCGCCGTTGTGGCATCTTCCAACTGATCGATAGCTAAAGTATTGAACCCCGCCGTTCTTGGCGTCACCGCTTGAAACCACGATGCCCACCATTTCCCTGCTTCGCTCAAAGGGGCAAGCGTGTTGGGGTTCTCATATTCAATCAGGTAAATGGCGATAAGTGCCACCACGTTAATGATCACCGTGCCTAAGATCATCATTCGACTGTAAACGGTGAGTCGGTGCCAACGGCGATTGCGTTTTAAGTCAATCCAAACCGAGAAGCCTAAACCACCAATAATGAACAAACTGGTAATGGTGAAGTTAACGATCGGGTCGTCCACGTAAGGCATTAAGCTATCGGCACTCAACGCAAAACCTGCATTGTTAAACGCACTGATGGTGTAGAAGAAACCATGGAACAAACTGGTTTTCCAGCCCAGCTCTTCACTCCAATAAACGCTCAAAATAGTGAAACCAATAAGTTCAACGAGCAGAGCGAACATCAATACAGATTTAGCAGTGGCAATGAGTGTCGATGAGTCAGTTTGGTTGAACGCCTCTCTCGCGACGGCTCGCTCCAAAAAGCCAATTTTTCCGCCCAGAGCCAGCAAGGTCACGATGGCAAACGTCATTAAACCTAGGCCACCACATTGAATCAGGAAAGCAATAACCACTTGCCCAAAAGGCGTAAACGCCGTGCCCGTGTCCACCACAACTAATCCCGTCACCGTAATGGCCGATGTCGCAGTAAACAGGCTTTGAATCCAAGTGATGGGCTCTGTGGTGGCAATCGGCAGTTTGAGTAAGACCGTGCCGAGCATGATCAAGCACGCAAAGCTGAGGCTAAGTATTAATGGCGGTGCGCCCAACAATTTTTTGCCCGCTTTGGGTTTTCGCTCGATTGGGATAATAGAGGGATGCCACAAAACCATGTTACACCAACCTTGGAGCGACGTATTTCAGCTCAGCGCGACTACCGCAAAGCAACAGCGTGTCGAACTCATTAAGCACAAACTCATCATTGATATTGGTGTAGACGGCTTCTTCGCGCTTCACCAATATCGGCTGAATGTTGTAACTGCCTCGGCTGATCAACTTAGAAAGCGGCGTATCGTGCAGATTGGATTTAACGTGGATTTCCACCACATACAAACCATGCCCCATTTCCAAATAGTTGTTCACCATCGGATAGTTGAGTGCCTGCGCGACTCTTACGCCCATCTCCTCTTCCGGATGAATAATGCGTTGTACACCAAGCTTAGACACGATGGTGTGGTGTGCTTTGGTGCTCGCTTTGACCCAAATGGATTTCACACCCAGATTTTTCAGCGCCAGCGTACACAACAAACTGGCTTGCATGTCTTCACCAATCGCCACCAACACCACATCACTGTTCGCTAGCGCTAACTCTCTGAGTGCACCTTCGTCTGTTGCGTCACATATGACCGCTTGCGTTAACTCTTCGACGTATTTTTCGACGATTTTCGGGTCGCTATCCACCCCCGTTACGGTGTGTCCAAGATGAATAAGTTCTAAGCTGGCGGCAACGCCAAATCGCCCTAAACCAATTACTGTAAAGTGAGCCATATCAATACCTAACTGTGTTTTATGTATAGAAAATACTAATGCGTTAAGGGCTAGACTGATTATCCGTCACGGAAAATAGGCAACACGAATCCTGTTCGAGTGCCGATAACCAGCACTAAACCTTGGCATTAACGTTGATTAAATTTGGAATTTAGTAGTGCTTGGACGTCTCAAGCACTAAACGATAACCCAGCCCCGGCTCGGTTTTTAATAGCCGCTGTTCGTCAGCACTATCGTTCAGTTTTTTGCGTAGTTGACTCACTAACACGCGTAAGTAGTGAGTGTCTTCGACATGACTTTTTCCCCAAATCACCGCTAGCAAATGAGTTTGCTCAATGAGTTTTCCCGGCTTGAGAATCAACTGTTCAATGAAAGAAAACTCTTTCTTGGTGAGTGGAATTTCCCTCTGATCCAACCAAAATTGGTGAGTACTTTTGATGATTTTGACTCGGCCAGCCACCAGCTCATCAGCGACGGTTTGCTCATCCACCAAATCTCGAACCAGCACTTTGATGCGCGCGATGAGCTCTTTTACGCCAAAAGGCTTGCTCAAGTAATCATTCGCGCCCGCTTCTAAAAGGCGGATTTTTTCCTCTTCTTGATCGCGAGCTGTCAGCACTAGCACTGGCGTTTTATACGTCTGACGAAGCGTAGTGAGAAACTCCTTCCCATCGCCGTCGGGCAAGCCTAAATCTAGCAGAATGACGTGCGGCGAATGCGCTTCGAAACACGCTTTGGCTTCTGCAATGGTACTCGCGCCAATGTAATCAAACCCTTCAGCAGACAGCGAAATTCGAATAAAGGTATGAATGCGAGGCTCATCGTCCACGACTAAAACTTTGTAACTCACGCCTGCTCTGCTCCTGGATTGAGTGGAAGTCGAATGCGGATCAGCGTCCCTTCTGATACTGGCATAGATTGAATCTCTCCTTGGTGTGCGATGATGATGCCTTTGGCAACCGCGAGTCCCATTCCGGTGCCTGAATCGGCCGATTTGTTGTTCGCGTCGGAATAGAAAAGGCTGAATATTTTTTCCGCATCTTCAGCTTTGATGCCAATCCCCATGTCCCGAACATCAATCACGCACGACGACCCCTGCTTAGAAAGTGAAACCTCGACAGATTCATTCTCTGGTGAAAATCGCATGGCATTATCCAACACATTAAAAATCGCTTGCTCGATGAGCGAACGACTTACTGACAAATAATCAACGGAATCATCCATATTCATGGACACTTTCTCGGTGTAATTTGGCAAACGAGAAACCGCATCCCGAACAATATCTGCAATCAACTCATCTTTTTTGGTAATTTTTAATGTGCCGTGCTGGAGCTTAGTCGCCTGTAAGAGGTTCTCGATATATTGATGTAAGCGATGGCTTTCTGAAGTCGCACTGTCGAGCAATTCTTTACGCTCTAAGTCATTGAGCTTGGGCATGTACTCGTTGAGTGTGGTCAGTGTTCCAATAATGGTTGCCAGCGGCGTGCGTAGGTCATGGGACACCGATAGCAGGATGCTGTTTTGCAGCTTGGTTTGTTTTAATTCTCCCTGCTGGCGACGATAAAGATCCGCAAAGGTGCTGGTGATAAATGCCACCACCATAAACACGACTAAATTAAAAATGTCTTCCGGACGAAACATCTGCAAAGAGTAACGAGGCGTCGTAAAAAAGAAGTTGAAGCTCAGCGCTTCGATCACCGCCGCCGCATAAGCGAATCGCGAGTTGCATTGAAACGCCACTACCACGACCGCTAACTGTAAAATCAGCAGGACTGCGGCTGTAGAGCCAAACAGTTGGTCTAACAACCATGAGACGACAACCGCGCCAACAATCACGGTAGTAGAAAAGAGAAAGGTGTTATCTCGCCATTGAACAAACATAAAATACATCAACCAAAATTCGATGTAGAAAACTTTAGCAAAAGCCCATTCGGAGTTCGCGTAAAAAAAGCGTAAAAAATTCAATAACGACAGTGAGTTATAAACATAATCATCATTAAGTTGGCCTAACTCAATGAATAATCACAAGTTAACGTTGCCCATTAACGCCTACTTACTCGGTATAAACGACAGACACAAAAAAGAGGAGCATTTGCTCCTCTTTTTTGTGTAGCGTCATATTAGATGACTTGCAGTTGAGCATCACCTTGCTCAGACAAAAATCCGCCGGTTTGATGCTTCCACAACTGAGCGTAAACACCACCCAATTGCAGCAGCTCGTAATGCGAGCCTTGCTCAATGATTTTGCCGTCATCCATTACAATCAAACGATCCATCGCGGCAATCGTTGATAAACGGTGAGCAATCGCAATCACTGTTTTTCCTTCCATCAGAACTTCAAGGTTTTCTTGAATTGCCGATTCTACTTCTGAATCAAGTGCAGACGTTGCTTCATCCATGATCAAAATTGGCGCGTTTTTCAGCAGAACGCGAGCAATCGCCACACGTTGACGCTGACCACCAGACAGCTTCACACCACGTTCACCCACTTCAACGTCATAGCCAACGTTACCTTGCTCGTCTCGTAGAGATTGAATGAAATCATGAGCATGTGCTTTCTCAGCAGCTGCGATAACGGCATCCATTGAAGCATCTGGATCACCGTAAAGAATGTTCTCTTTAATTGAGCGATGTAGCAAAGAGGTGTCTTGCGTGATCATACCGATGTGTTGGCGAAGCGACTCTTGTTCAACTTGAGAAATGTCCTGTCCATCAATACAAATCTTACCCGTATTCACATCGTAAAAACGCAGCAACAGGTTAACCAACGTGGATTTACCTGCCCCAGAGCGACCGACAATGCCGACTTTTTCGCCCGGTTTAATGGTCAAATTCAAGTTCTCAAATACTGCCTTTTCATCACTGTAGTTAAAACCTACGTGATCAAAGCAGATCTCACCTTGGGAGATTTGCAAAGGCTTAGCATTTGGTACGTCTTTCACTTCAACATCGTTTGAAATCGTATTAATACCGTCTACTACTGTACCGATGTTTTCAAACAGTGCGCTAACTTCCCACATGATCCACTTCGACATACCTTGTACGCGCAATGCAATACTGATGGCAATCGCAATAGCACCAATTGTTACAGCGTGATCTAGCCATAGATAAACCGAAATGGCACTAATAGACATCAGCAGCAAATAGTTGATGGCATCCACACTAAACAGTAAACAAGTCACCATGCGCATTTGGCGGTAAACCGTCACCAAAAATTGCTTCATGCTGCTTTCTGCGTATTCCAACTCTCGTTGCGAGTGCGCGAATAGCTTTACGGTAGATATGTTGGTGTAAGAATCGACAATGCGCCCAGTCATTACAGAACGAGCATCCGCTTGCTCTGTCGCTACTTGTTTCATTTTAGGGATAAAGTAGAACTGAATAACCGCGTACATTCCTATCCAAATCACAATAGGCAACATTAGCAAACCATCGGCTTCGCCCATCATCCAGAGCATCGAAAGAAAATAAACGCTGATATAAACCAGTACATCCACCAGCTTCATGACCGTTTCTCGTACCGCTAACGCACTTTGCATCACTTTGGTCGCAACTCGGCCTGCAAAGTCACGCTGGAAAAATCCAACCGCTTGTTTTAGCAAGTAACGGTGAATCAACCAACGGATAGACATCGGGTAGTTACCCAATAACGTTTGGTGCATCACCATTGAGTGGACAAAACCGAGAGCTGGCATCACAACCGCCACTAAGAACAGCATCATTAGCATGCGATCACCCTGGTCTTGCCAGAATGTTGCGCGATCTTGATTAGAGAGAATATCGACGAGCTCGCCCATATAACGCAACAGCGTCACCTCAGTAATGGCAATAAGCGCACTGAACACAGCCATAACGAGTAAAGGGGCTTCAAAGCCACGAGTGTAAAAACGACAAAAGCCAAATAGCGTCTTCGGTGGCTTTTCGGTTTCCATCTGGGGAAAGGGTTGGGTCAGTTTTTCAAACCAATTGAACATAACAATGATTAGGTACCGCGAATGAATTTGCGAACGTTTTACTATCTTTTGATACAAAAGTCAGTAAAATACCGAAACAAAAGCTCAAATGATAATAATTACAATTAAGCTTAGCGTTAATCATAATTATCGGGAATAGATTTATGCAAAAGAATAACTCACTGACCATCGCTATCCGCAACGCGTTGGTTTGTGCTTTAGCACCTACAGCAGTGGTTGCATTCACAGCACAAGCTCAAGAAGACGTCGTACAAGATGACGTGATTGCCATGGAGACCATAACGGTCACCGCGCAAGCACTTAAAGTAGAAACCCCTGCGGCAGAAACGCCTCGCAGCGTATCTATCATTCCTGAAGATGAACTTCGTGTTCGTGCACCGAAAAAACTAGATGAAGCATTACGCTACACGTCTGGTGTAACCGCTCAGCCTTATGGCGCAGACAACGACACTGATTGGTTCAAAGTTCGTGGATTTGATGCAGCGACTTACCTAAACGGCAACCGCCTATTCCGCGATGGTTACTACACATGGTTGGTCGAACCTTACGGCCTAGAAAGTGTAGAAGTCGTTAAAGGTCCATCGGCTATTCTGTTTGGTGAATCGGCACCAGGCGGTATCGTGAATGCTGTTCAGAAAAAACCAACGTTTACGCCTCAAGGCGAAGTAAAAGTCGAAGTTGGCAACAACCAACACCAATCCGTAGGTTTTGACATTGCTGACGAAGCAAACGACGCAGGCACTGTGCGCTATCGTTTGGTTGGCTTGATGACAAGCCAAGATGGTGAACTGGACGGCACAAACAACGAGCGTTTCTACCTAGCGCCAAGTGTCGAGTTCGACATTTCTGACCGTACAATGCTGACCGTTTTGGCAACTTACCTTCATGATGACGGTGTACCAACTAACCCATTCTTCCCGGCAGCAGGTACTCTGATTGGTTCTAACTTTGGCAAAATCGATCCTTCGACTAACCTTGGTCAGCCAAACTACGATAAATACGAACGCACGCAGTTTTCTCTAGGTTACTTACTAGAGCACGACATCAATGACACGTGGTCACTCTCGCAAAACCTCAACTACGGTTCGAATGAGTTGTACTTGCGCAGCTCTTACGCGTTCTCAAACAACGATCCAGCGAAAGAAGAATTAACGCAAGGCATCGTATTCCGTGACGGAAAAAACCAGAGCATCACGTTCGATAACAATGCTGTCGGCAACTGGATGACAGACAACGCAGAGCACACAGTGCTTATCGGTATGGATCTGCAATTCCACAAAACCGATGGCGACGAGCAAGACAACTATGCATTTGGCACTATAAACCCGTGGAACCCAGTTTACGGCAACTTCACCCCTCTTGATCCTGCCAACAACGTGAAACGTGAGATTGAGAAATCTCAAGCAAGTCTCTATTCACAATACCAATTGAAACTGCATGAACAGTGGATTGGTAACATCGGTGCTCGTTACGACTGGGTGAAAACAGAAAACTCTGGCAAAGGCGCTACCGTTGATCAAAGTGAATCTCGTGATGATGGTCAGCTCTCTCTAAGTGCGGGTGTGATGTACCTTGCAAACAATGGCCTGTCACCTTACGCAAACTACTCTCAGTCGTTTGAAGTGATCAGCACTATTGATGCGGCAACCAATGAACTTTACAAACCGCTGGAAGGCGAGCAAGTAGAAGTGGGTGTGAAGTATGAGCCAAGCTTTATGGATGGCTTTATCAACCTTGCATGGTTCGACATCACGCAAAAGAACGCGTTGGTCACTAACCCATCAACATGGATTGCGACACAAACAGGTGAAGTGACATCTCAAGGTATTGAGCTTGAAAGCACGGCGCAGCTAACCGACGATCTAAAACTGATGGCAAGCTACACCTACACTAAAGCGAAAACAGATGAGAGCTTTGGCCAAGGTAAAAAACAAGCCGCACTTATTCCTGAGCACCAAGCTTCTGCATGGGTAGACTACAGCGCCTACAGCCTGATTCCAGGCCTCAATATCGGTACTGGTGTGCGCTACGTAGGTGAGTCAAAAGATAACCCTAAGAGCTCGAACCTAACGGTTCCTTCAGTCACTCTTTGGGATGCGTCAGTCACTTACGACATCACTTCACAGTGGCAAGCACAGCTAAACGTGAACAACATCCTAGATAAAGAGTTTGTTTCAGGTTGCGATTACTGGTGTTACTACGGCCAGTCTCGCTCTGTTATGCTAAACGCAAACTACC
Organism: Vibrio sp. 1580; assembly: GCF_033340055.1. Lineage (NCBI taxonomy): Bacteria > Pseudomonadati > Pseudomonadota > Gammaproteobacteria > Vibrionales > Vibrionaceae > Vibrio > Vibrio sp. 1580. The sequence continues at coordinate 461,911 of NZ_JAWOVT010000003.1, read as the reverse complement.
GCTGGTAATTGTACTTCTACTCCCCTCTATTGAGGGGAGTTTTCTCCTAAGAGCCATCCATGTTTCAACTGTCTAATATTGAGATCGTGCGAGGTGGACGTCAGATCCTCGGCATCGAACAACTTAACATCCCAACAAATGAGCTAACGGTCGTTTTAGGCCATAACGGTTCAGGTAAGTCGACACTGGTGAACCTGCTTTCTGGTCAAATGCCACCAGATAAAGGCACGGTAACACTAAACGATACTTCCCTTTCATCACTCAAAACCAAAGAGTTGGCAAAACAGATCGCCTATTTGCCACAAAAGCTGCCCTCTTCGGCTGGTTTAACGGTAGAAGAGCTAGTGCGCTTAGGTCGCTTTCCGTGGCGTGGGGCACTTGGTCGTTGGAAAACCGAAGACAAACAGATCATCACGCAGGCTATGGAACGAACAGGAGTTACACCTTTTGCTCAAGCTTTGGCGGATGACTTATCGGGCGGCGAACGCCAACGTGCTTGGGTGTCTATGCTACTGGCTCAACAATCGCCAATTTTAATTCTCGATGAGCCAACCTCGGCGCTCGATGTTCACCATCAGTTTCAACTAATGGCGCTGCTGGCAGAACTGAATCGAACCGAGAATGTAGGCATTATCGTGATCCTGCACGATCTGAACTTAGCACTGCGCTACGCCACCCACATTGTTGCGCTCAAAAAAGGTAAGATTGCCTTTGAAGGCAACGCCGACATGTTGTTAGACGAGGCACGCCTTTCTAAACTATATGAGTCACCAATTAAGCTGATTGAGCACCCAAGCCCGGCTAACACATTAGCGAGCCAAAAGGTGGCTGTTGTATGCGCATAATGGCTCGTTTACTTACCGTGGTTACACAATCTGCTTTTCTCCTCGCATTTTTTATGACCAATGCACATGCAGTCATCACCGTTACCGATGAATATGGTGAGCATAGTTTTGAGCACGCGCCACAACGCGTTGTAGCCTTAAACTGGGACATCTTAGAACAAGTTTTGGCGCTAAACGTAGAACCAATCGCAGCCCCAAATTTACCAGGCTACCGCCAATGGGTCGTCAATCCAACTGCACCAGAATCAATTGAAGATATTGGAACCCGAGCAGAGCCCAACTTAGAAAAAATAGCCAGTTTGAAACCAGATGTCATCCTTGCTGCGTCTCCACAGCAAGACTTGATTCCGTTACTCAAACAAATTGCTCCGGTAATCTATTTACCTAATTTTTCTGAAAATGAGGCCGCAGCTGAAACGGCCATTCGTCACTTTCGTACGCTCAGCAAGCTATTCAATAAAGAGGCACTTGCTGAACAGAAACTGGCAGAATTAGATGCTTCATTTGCGCAGATGCGCCAGCGAATTCGCCACTATTACTCTGCTCCACTCAGCGTTCTTGTGATGCGATTTTCAACCCCGAATACTGTATTACTTGCAACCGAAAACTCCACCACTGACTACGTGGTTAGAAAACTGGGATTACAGGCTCCAATTAAAGAGGACCCACGTGCGTGGGGAGTAAAGCAAGATCGAATCAATCGGCTTCAGGGCCTCAAAAACAGCTACGTTCTCTACGTACAGCCTTTCCCAGAAGAACGAAAACTGAAAGAGTCGCCACTTTGGCAAGCGATGCCGTTTGTAAAGAAGCAGCGGGTAAATTCAGTCAGAGCAGTGTGGGCGTATGGCGGTGCCATGTCTTTGCAATACACCGCTGAAGCGATTACCGACAGTCTAATAGAGTTGGCACCAGAACAATGAGAACGAAACATTATATTGGTTATCTGGCGCTGATTACGTTACTTAGCGTCTTTAGCCTACAAATTGATACTAATTTATCACTTTTCGAACAATGGCAATTATTAACAAAACCAGAGGTAGCAACCGAGTTTCGTGATGTATTCTTTACGCAAGCGCAGCTTCCTAGGTTAAGTATGACCCTGCTTGTTGGTGCCATGCTTGGTCTCACCGGCAGCTTAATGCAGCAATTAACGCAGAATAACCTCACCTCGCCGTTGACTCTTGGCACCTCTTCTGGTGCTTGGCTTGCATTAGTCGTGGTAAACATTTGGTTCGTCGATTGGGTAGCCGATTACTCTGCATTAGCCGCAATGGTGGGGGCTTTAGTGGCGTTTGGCCTGATCGTATCAATTGCAGGCGTGCGTAATATGACAGGTTTGCCGCTGGTCGTTTCGGGGATGGTGATCAATATCTTGCTTGGTTCTATCGCCACAGCCATTATTATTTTAAACGCCCAGTTCGCACAGAATATTTTTATGTGGGGAGCCGGAGACCTCTCTCAATACAGCTGGGATTGGTTTGAGTGGTTATTGCCTCGCTGCGCTATCGCAATCGTAATTTTGATCGTCGCACCACGTATTCTGACCTTAATGAAACTAGGACAAGAAGGCGCAGCAGCCCGAGGCTTAGCGGTATTACCCGCGTTTGGTGCGTTAATGGTGATGGGTATTTGGCTGGTATCTGCCTCAATCACCGCAGTTGGCATTATCAGCTTCATCGGGTTACTGACACCCAATATTGCCAGAGCGATGGGGGCAAGAACACCGCGCGACGAATTGATCAGCAGCATGCTTTTGGGCGCAATGCTACTAATCATCACAGACTCTGCCGCTATCTCGCTGAGCTTATGGTTAGAGGAAACCATTCCTAGCGGCGTAGCGGCTGCAGCTATTGGCGCTCCCGCTTTAATTTGGTTTACTCGTAAAAAGCTGACGGCAACCGATCAACTTAACCTTTCAATGAGCCAAGGAAAAACGGCGCTTTCTAAACGCGCGGTATGCAGCATTGCGCTATTCAGTCTGGTTGGGATTCTAGCTTACTCATTCGTTACCCATGGTATAAACGGAATTCAATGGTCTGTGCCAGGTGAGTTCCAATGGCAATTGCGTTGGCCGAGAATGTTAACCGCACTTTCTGTCGGTATTGCGCTATCCGTTGCCGGAATCATTTTGCAACGCATTGTTTATAACCCTCTGGCAAGTCCCGATATTCTCGGTGTGTCTTCCGGAGCCACGTTTGCCATTATTACGACAGGAGTCATCGCTGGGTCGCTTCTCTCCGCATTTAGCTGGGGTATCGCTTTTTTCGGAAGTATGTCCGTATTGATGTTATTGCTGATTATCGGTAAACGAAGCCATTTTAATCCATCTAACTTCGTGTTGTCCGGCATCGCACTAACGGCACTATTAGAAGCCCTCGTTCAATTTTCGCTAGCTCAAGGCTCAGGTGACAGTTACAAAATTTTATTGTGGCTAACTGGTTCTATTTATCGAGTCACAGCCGACACCGCACTGATGCTATGTTTGGCCATAATAGTTCTGCTTGCCGCTGTATTCTCGATTTCTCGTTGGCTAACACTAATTTCCATCGGGCGACAATTCTCAAATGCACGAGGGCTTAACCCTACCGTAGCCAATACGCTTATGCTCACCATCGTTGCTTTGTTATGCGCCTTTTCTACCGCTACAGTTGGTCCAATATCTTTTGTTGGCTTGGTCGCTCCCCATATGGCGATGATGTTAGGAGCAAGAAAAGTGAAAGAGCAACTGTGTGTCGGTGCCTTAATTGGCGCAACCCTAATGTTGTGGGCAGATTGGCTAGGACAAATCGCTATTTATCCAAGTCAGGTCGCAGCTGGCACGTTGGTCGCTATTATAGGCAGCACTTACTTCCTATTTTTAATGCTGAAGAGTAAATTCAGCTAAGTTGGGAATATTGTTACAGCCTAAAAATACGCTAAGAAAAACAAACCCCGCTATTTTGATAGCGGGGTTTGAAATGAAAGGCGAAGTACGATGCTCTATTCTTCTCGCACTACAGGAAAACGCTGCTCATAAAGTTCCATAAAGTCCTTACGAATTAAGTGCTCTAAGTGGTTCGCTTTATCGGTTGGGCAGAAAATCATCACGTGCAGAATTTGTTCACCATTAATGTTGCTAGAAATATGCATATGTGGCTCAGAACCAGGAAGGTCAACACCGGCATGTTTTTCAATCATCGCATTGTAACGATGTGCAACATCAGCAAAGTAACTGCAATGTTCTTCAATTTTATCAGTTAAAATCGGTAGCAGTGGATACAAATTGACGAAGTCTTTCACCACTACAGAAAAGTTGTGGTAAACGTACCGCTTCATGAAGTTGAGGTTCTTTACTGGATAGGTAAAGAACATACTATTAGGCAATGTCGCTGTTTTGCCGGTGTAATGATATTGCCCATGATGCAGGTCGATCTCTTGAATCACCGTCGCCATCATATTGTGCTCAATCACTTCACCGCATAACTTCCCGACCTCAATCCAGTCCCCAACGCGAAAAGAACGTGAACTTGCTCTTTGAATCGAACCCGTAAAACACAAAATGATTTCTTTGGATGCCACTACAATGGCAACGGCAATCGCCGTTACACTCAGAGCAAACTCGTTAATTTCTGATTGCCATAAAATAAATAAAATCAGTAATGTAACAGCAAAGGTGCCATTTTTAGTTCTGGACATCCAACTACGCTGATCTTCTGAGAGAAAAGCGTGATCACCACGAATCATCGATAAAATTGCACGACGAATTAACCACATAATCGCAAAGATCAGTGCGGTAAAAATCAATTTATGAGTGAGAAGAAAATCGACAACTAACTGCACTTTCTCCATTCCACGGCTCCCTCGAATAAAAATACGGCCCAGTAACAGCTAACGATAACAAATTATTTTGTCTGTTGTCCGTGCTCACTCAAGTCTTTTTGAAATTACTCCTCTCTAAAGGCGCGATTCATGCTTTCTGTAATTGGCTTTATTAGGTAGCTCAATGGCGTTCGTGGCTCAGATAAAATCAGCACTTCGGCATTCATGCCTGAGGTTAAACGATGTTTTGTCACGTCTTCCGGTGAAATTGCAATTCTAGCGAGATAAAAATCTTCTTGGTTTTCTTGCGAGAGCTTATCGGCAGAAATCGTCAGCACAGTACCGTCTAAAGGTGCCAACGTCCGTGCATTCAGAGCGGTCAGACGAACATGCGCTTGCTGGCCTGGATTCACTAAATCAATATCCTGAGGATTAACACGAGCCTCGACTAACAACTTATCGTCTTGCGGGACCAGTTCTAGTAACGTTTCACCCGAGCCAATCACACCTTTTTCGGTAAACACTTGCATGTTGACTACGCGACCAGAAATAGGTGCGTTGATCGTTGTTCTTGCGACAATATCTTGAGCGGAGCGATATTCTTCCCGAATTGCGACAATTTCCGTTTTGGTATTTCGTAGTTCCTCGACAATCTCATTCAGCCTTTCAAGCTTCAACTCTTCAATTTGCGCTAGGTTCTCATCTAACCTTTTTCTAACGGTGAGCGACTGCCTATCTAACTGGCTTAAGGTACTTCTCACCTCCGCTGCTAAGCGCTTGAGTTGAAGTAAAGTAGATTTTCCCGAGAAACCTTTTTGCACCAAGGCTTGGTTGCTGTCTATTTCTTCAGCAATAAAGTTGAGCCGTTCCGTCTCAATCACTTTGGTTTGCTGAAGGTTTTCAAGCTCTAAATTTGCTCCAGAAATACTCTGCTCAATGATACTCAGTTTACTATCAAAGAATCGCTTTCTCGCTTCAAAGATCTTGTTTTGAACCAGTTGTGCTTCTTGGACGATATCGACACGGGGAATGCTTTCAAGATCATCAGACCATACAATCGTTGGAAGCTCATCAAGCTCCGCACTTAAACGGTTTTCCTTTGCTAGAGTATGGATAAAACGACCACTTAACGAGTCCAACTTAGCCATAGCTTGACGCTTAGAAAGTTGAATTAATAACTGACCTTTTTCGACTAAATCCCCTTCCTGTACATATAGCTTTTCAATAATACCGCCTTCTAAATGCTGAATTTCTTGTCGCTTAGTGAGAACTGACAAATCACCATAAGCAATCGCTGCACTTTCTAATTTGGCTGTTGCAGCCCAGTAGCCAAGACCTCCAAGAAAAACACTTAAGGTCACCACACCGAGTAAAATTGGTTTTCGAAAGCTTAGTCTCGCTTTGGGGCTAAAACGATATACGATCTCGGTAGAACTCTGATTAACGGTTGGCAGTTGATTGCTCATTTCTTACCCTTGGGATATCTGTTCTTTCTTCGCCCATCAAACGTTTTAATACTTCATCTTTAGCGCCGTATAACTTGACTCGGCCGTCAGCCAAATACAACAGCCTATCCATTTGTCGCAACGTACTCGGATTGTGGGCAATGACGATAATCGTTGTACTCTGTGCTTTTAAATGGGCAATCAAACGTTGATAAGCAGCCTCTCCCTCACCATCGAGGTTGGCATTCGCTTCATCGAAAATCACAATAGATGGGTCGCCATAAACGGCTCTTGCAAGAGCGATTCTCTGCCTTTCCCCCCCAGATAAACCACGGCCATTTTCACCAATAATGCAATCATAGCCTTTGTTTTTCTTGAGTATTAATTCATGACATCCTGCTAGTTGCGCCGCCTTGATGACTTTAGCGGGGTCTTCTTCTTTAAAGCGTGCGATGTTCTCTCGAATTGTGCCAGGAAATAACTCCACCTCTTGAGCGAGATACCCAAAATGTACGCCGCGATCTTCAGATGCCCATACGGAAACTTCCATACCATCAAGAGTCACTTTACCCGCTAATGGCTTAACCGTACCTAATAACAGCCGAGCAAACGTCGATTTACCCGTACCAGAAGGGCCAATCACCCCAACAGCAACACCCGGAGGAATCGATAAGCTGAGCGATGAGAGCACTGGTTCGGTTGCTCCAGGATGGCGATAGGCCAGTCCGGTAAGCTCATAGTGTCCTTTTGGTTTAGGCAGTGGCATATCTGATTCATCTTGGCGCACGATCGCATCGATTTCTTTCAACCTTTTATAGGCGCCTTTAGCAGACATCGCACTTCGCCACGTGCCTATCGCCTGCTCCATCGGCGATAATGCCCGACTCATTAATATGGAGCTCGCGATCATCGCCCCTGCCGTTATCTCATGTTGGATTACTAACCATGCACCACCTCCCAGTAAAAATATCTGTAGTGATCCACGCACAAACTTAGAAAAGTTAGCCATGTAGATAGACTTACCTGCAACTCGCTCTTCAAGCACATTCACTTCACTCACGCGCGACTGCCACTTCTCTAAAAATGCATTCATCATCCCCATTGCGAGAATTGAATTGGAGTTTTGCGTGGCTAATTCAGCGTTGTTGATATGAGAAATCGCTCTGACTTCGCTCTCTTGCATTGTTTTACGCGTCATTAGCTCATTAAGTAGACCTAGGCTAAACAATACGATAGATCCAAGTAACGCGATGTGACCTAATATCGGGTGCAATAAATACACAAATAAAATAAACAGCGGTGTCCAGGGCGCATCCAACAGTGGGTAAGGTGCTTGACTGCTCAAAAAGCTTTTGATGTTCTGAATGTCTCTCAGAGTTTGCGAGGTATAACTCTTCCCGGTATGTGATTGATATTGAATCGTGCGCTTGAGCATGAAAGCGGAGAGTTTTGTGTCCATCCAATAACCAAAAGATTTACTCATTTGTGCTCGTGCAATGTCGATGATGGACATGGTTAACAACGCGACAATTACGATGACAGTGAGCAAGAATAAAGTATCGGTTGAGTAGGAAGATATCACTCGGTTGTACACTTGAAGCATGTACAACGGAATCGAGAGAACCAATAAGTTGATAAAAAGGCTAAAAACGATCAGCAAGCCCGCAAGCGTGCATAGTTTTTGTTTCACTTCTTTGAAAACCGTTTTTTGCACGACTACTTCCGTTTAACGTGAAAATTGTAGGCGCCAGAAATACTAGCGCCTAGCTTAAGGTAACCTCAAATCGCTCTAGAGTGTCCGATTAGTTCACCTCAGCATGGCAGAGCCACGCAAACTAATTCCCATCCAGAGTTATTTTCAGTCGTTTAGATTACGAACAGATCAGCACCATAGGTGTTGATGTCAGTTTCAGTCACGCCAATAAGTTTCACTGTTAGATCAGCCCCATCGGTAAACACTGCATTCCCAACTGCATCGTAGCTAAAGCTTAAATCACCAAAGTCTGTGACAGAGTCGCTAATGATGTGCAAAGAGTCTTCACCAATGGTGAAATCAACAACTTTGGCTTCGCCATGGCCACCAAACTTATCCGTGAACACAAACTTATCGCCATTGCTGCCGCCAACTAAAACGTTGTCACCAGAACCAGCAACAAGAATATCTTCACCGACACCACCATTTAATTTATTGTCGCCCAGCAAACCCAACAGCAAGTCATTACCGGTACCACCGCCGAGGTAGTCGTTTCCTGTACCAGCCCTAAGGATGTCATCTCCAGCACCACCAGTTAGGCGATCGTCGCCGTCGCCGCCGATCACATAATCATTACCGCCACCGCCAACAAACGAGTCATTACCACCAAAACCGATAAACAAATCATCGCCGCCATCGAAATCAGCAAATTGGTTATTTACACCTGCATCGCCTAAATACGTGTCATTGTCACTTGCGCTCATTTTTATTCCCTCTTAGCTTATTAATTGAATAGACCTTCTGTTCCACGTCTGACTAGATTCGTCACGACATGAGAAGTCTAATAGTCAACTGAATAGGAATAAGTTTGAATATGGGATGATATTTCAGACTGACATTTTAATAATAAATATAAAATTTAGTACTTTATAGAGTATTTTCTTTTTATTACAGCAAGTTAATACTAGTACTACAGGTTTCTCTTAGCCCAACTTGTAGCTTGCGTACGGTTCTTTACTTCTAACTTTCTAAAAATATTGTATAGATGTGATTTAATAGTATGCTCGCTGATAAATAAAGAATCAGCGATTTCCATATTTGAACCACCTTCTTTCAACATTTTTAAAACCTGAACTTCACGCCGAGTAAGCTCAACCTCAATAGCAGGTTCGATAATGCTATTTACTTCTCTGCCTCGATAATAATTTACTAGCTGATCAAGTAATCTTCGAGACAGCCAATTATCCCCTTTTATTATTGCTTTTAATCCCTGACAAACCTTGTCCATTGAATCTCCTGGACCAAATATACCTTTTACATGAGGCCAAGAAGCGAGTTCTTCTGTGTCTAAGTCATAACCTAGATTAAGCATTATGGTTCCTAGCACTTTATTACTATCTTTTAAATAAACTAAAGTTTCGGAAGGAATCTCAACTGAAAAATCAACAAGCAAAAAGTAGCGTTCCGGAATGAGTTCATGATAACTAGGGTTTTTAGTATCAATGATCGTTATTTTAGTTTCTGTATTTTTAGAAAGCATTTCCTTAAAGTTTTCACTCTGTAAACTTTGTTGAGTGAGCATTAGGATTTCAGGCTTTTCCATATACTGTTCCATAATGTTTCTCATACTTTCAGTGACTTAACATTCTTAAATTAGTAGTTAATCGTCAGCACTTAGTTTGATATGTAAGTGCTAGTTCACAGAGTAAAGTTATTTGCTACTTTTTTAAATTCTAAAGTTATTAAAAAGAGAACCAAAAAAAGTGTTTCTCATAAAAGAAACACTTTTAACACATTCAGGTCACAGAAATTATTAAGAGTTTACTAAATTAGGCAACCTAATATTGCAATAGCATTACACCGTTAACGAGTTGTCTGAAATATTTTCCTTTGCCCAAATAAGTGCTTGAACTCTATTTTTCACATCAATCTTCTTGAAAATATTATGTAAATGCGTTTTTACCGTATTCTCGCTGACAAATAATTGTTCGGCGATTTGTTGATTGGACGCCCCCATGGAAAGAAAGGTAATTATTTGTTGCTCTCGTTTGGTCAGAATAGCGGAAACATTCTTATTTATAGGTTTGCAATGTCGACGAAGGTAAGTAATGTACTGCTGAGAAAACTTACGGCTGAACCACATATCTCCTTGAAGCACCTTACCAATACCAACTTGCAACGTTTTTATATCATCAGAGGTATAGAAAATACCGGCCAAAGTACGCCAAGCAAAGAGATCTTCTGTCGATATGGATTGCTCACAATTAATTAAGATTTCAAGCGTGTCTTTCTGCTTGGCCGCTTTAAACTCCGCATAACGGCGAAAAATTTCATCCGTGATCACGCTGCAATCAACAATAATGGCTGATGCAAGAGATTCATGTAACACTCCGTGAATCAGATTATCTGGCGTGATTAGAGCAACACTAATACCGAGTTTGGTCTCCAATACATCTTTCAACAGAGATGACTGTAGACTTCCCTCCGTGATTAAAATAACGTTTCTTTTTTTTTGCTGCTCCATCCTGATCGCATTCCCTTGGTCGTTTTTATTGAAATACGCAATAGATTTAGATAGAGCGGTAGTATTGTCAAGTATGAAAATCACTAGTACTAATTAATAACTCATTGAAGTGTCAATAATTTTTAAGTGGCAAGTATGTGAGAGGTATTAGCATTTTTCACACATTAAAAAAGGGAGTATAAACTCCCTTTTTGTGTTTGAGCAGGTGATTTAATCACGCACGTTAGAGGCAAAACACCACCTAACTTAGTGGATTGGAACTGCGTTTTTTTGGTTAAACTTACCAAAGTGTTGTTCTAACACTTCTGGCGTCAGCTTACCTTCCGCTTCCAGCTTTTTCAGCTCAGCGACGATCGCTTTTTGCTCTTCTAGCGACGGCAGTTTTACTTCTGGCTCCTGAGCGGTTTCTTGAGAAATTTGCTCTAGTTCTTTTTCGAAGTCATTCATAGTACTTACCTAAAATTAATGATTGAACTTTTAAACTTCGCCTATTCTATCCAACTCTATAACTTGAAGCTACCAACCATCTTGTCTAAACGAGAAGAGAGCGCTTGAAGATCGCGACTTGCATCCGCCAACTCTTCTGCTGTCGCGGTTGTCATTTCATTTATCGCGTTGATTTCTTCGATATTTTGATTAATGGTATGCACCACCGTGGATTGCTCTTCCGTCGCCGTTGCAACTTGTGTATTACGATCAGAGATGTCGGTGATTCGTTCAGAAATACTGATTAATACCTCGACTGCTTCATCGGTAGAAGTAACCCCTTCTATGGTGACCGCTTTGCCCGCTTCCATAGCACTTACCGCGTCTTGTGCGTCACTTTGAAGCTGATTGATCATGCGCTGAATCTCTTCTGTAGAATCAGCCGTGCGTGAAGCTAGGTTTCTTACCTCATCAGCAACAACCGCAAAACCACGTCCCTGCTCACCAGCACGAGCAGCCTCAATTGCAGCGTTTAGCGCAAGTAAATTCGTTTGCTCAGAGATGTCACGAATTACACCCAGAATCGAGCCAATATCTTTGGTTGTCGACGCCAACTGCGTAACAACAATATTGGTTGTTTCAACATCATCGGCTAGGCGGCTGATCACCTCTTTTGCTTTCATCACAACTTCTCGACCAGTTTGAGTGTTATCTGAAGCCTGATTTGCCGTATCAGCAGCGGTAGCAGCGTTCGATGCAATTTCACTGATGGTCGCACCCATTTGGTTGATAGCTGCAACTACTTGAATGGTTTGATCACGCTGCTCTTGGCTGTTGTCGTGTGTGGATGTTGCTTTCGTTGACACACTTTCTGCCGCTTGACTTAATGAGCCACTGGTTAAAGCAACCTCTTTCATCGTGGCATGAATCTTCTCAATAAATCCATTAAAGCCTTTTGAAAGCTGAGCAATTTCATCATTACCCTTAATTTCAATACGCTGCGCCAAATCGCCTTCACCTTGCCCAAGGTCGGTAAAACGATCGGCAATCAGCCGGATTGGTTTCGTAATACTGTTTGCTAACCATACGCCCATGAGGATGAATACAACGGCAACAATGATGGTCGTAAACAGCATTTTTTTAGCTGTCGCATTCAGGTCTGCGAATACTTCATCAACGGGAACCACGCCAATAACAAACCAGTTCATTGAAGGAACATACAAACTAGAAACAAAAGTATCCTGCCCTTCAAACTCCACATTAATTAGGTTGAAGCTATTTTTGTTCAACAGCGCACTTGCGTCACTACCAAATAGTTTAGTGATAGAAGTTTGGTTCTTACCTTGTTGGCGGTGTATTTGAATCTGGCCTTGTTCATTAGTGAGGAACACGTAACCCGTATCTTCAATTTTAAACCCATTGAGCAAAGTAACCATGTCTCCCATAGATTTAGAGAGACCTGACATTGATGTACCATTAAGATCTTGGAAATTGGCAAACATTTTCACTTCGCCATTTGCCTCTTGGAACACACTCACGGACGTTTCTTGACCAGACGACGTAAATCCAAAGAACCAAGCATCTTGCGTTCGGTTAAGTTGACGTAAGAATCCGTTTTGATTCCAGTAATATGCCGTTTGACGATTCGCTACCGACGCATCATTAAGACCATACTGTGATTTAACGTTATTGAGCTGCTGAACCAACTGAACTTCTACTGACGGATCACGGTCTGTATTAGATAGGGCTTCAACAATAAATTCGTTTGTAGCCAGCTGTTTTGCCGCTTGTTGCATTTCGACAACTTCGCGGTCAATTTCGGTATTGATTTGCTGCAACATCGCAGGTAGCTCGATGTCAATAAGACGATGGCTCAATACATCTCTCGCATGACGCTGAGCCATAACACCAACAATGATTGTTGATGCTAGAACAGCAAACGTAATGCCAAGTACAACCTTCTGTTTGATGCTCAAGGAATGAAGTTTCAACATATTCGGACCTTTTAAAAGAATCACTTGTTATTGGCCCCACAAGGGGAATCAGGTGCATATCTCATGACACGCACACCACGGAATCTTTATCGGCTCATATGTACAAAACTAGAGGCATTTCTCATTATATTATGAAAAATAAATGTAACACACTGTCAAATAAGCACTTTCAGAGATAGCACGTACTTGCAATTCTCTGTAGAGTCCCAATATTGAAAAGATAAATTGCAATAGAGCGTTGGAACTTTTTTCACATGGAAAATGACCAATACTCAACACGAAAATCACATGGATACCGAGAGTCCAAAGCATGCATAAATCTAACTTCGAAACTCTTCAGCAATACTTAGAGTCGCAGATCATCGGACAGCAAGATCTGGTAAAGCAACTGCTTGTTGCGCTTCTTGCGGATGGGCATATTTTAGTTGAAGGCCCTCCTGGGTTAGCAAAAACCCGTGCAGTAAAATCACTCTCAGACTGTGTTGAAGGCGACTTCCACCGCATTCAGTTCACCCCTGATTTGCTGCCAGCCGATTTAACCGGCACCGATATCTTCCGTCCCGAAACCGGAGAATTCACTTTCCAATCAGGTCCTATCTTCAACTCGCTTATTCTTGCGGATGAGATAAACCGTGCGCCAGCCAAAGTACAAGCGGCAATGCTTGAAGCAATGGCAGAGAAACAAGTCACAGCAGGTCGTCATACCTACCCGCTGCCAGAGTTGTTTTTGGTTATGGCAACTCAAAACCCGATAGAGCAAGAAGGGACCTACCCCCTTCCTGAAGCGCAGCTAGACCGCTTTTTATTGCATTTAGAAGTGGAATACCCAGATGCGGAGCATGAGCTATCTATCTTGCGTATTAACCGCGGAGAAGCAAAAGGCGAAGCAAAGGTTGAACGCCCAATGTTAAGCCAACAAGATATATTCACCGCACGTAAAGAAGTGTTGGATATTCATATGGCGGAAACGATAGAGCAGTACATCGTCCGTTTAGTTATGGCGACACGTCAAGCCAACGAATATGACACTGAGTTGGACAAGTGGTTGTCAATGGGTGTGAGTCCGCGTGCCACCATCGCTCTTGATCGCTGTGCACGTGCGCACGCTTGGCTTGCTGGTCGTGATTTTGTCTCTCCGGAAGATGTTCAAACCATGGCTTATCCGGTACTGCGCCACCGTTTATTGTTGAGTTACCACGCTCAAGCGGAAGGTATTACGGCAAACCAGGTCATCGATAAACTGCTAAACCTTGTTGGCAGTGCATAAACAGGTGAGTGATATGTCCGCTACACATTCATTACCACCTCATGCGAATGGGGTGACATTAACCCTTGAAGAGCTGCTCCAATATCGCACTCAATCTGTACGTTGGTTACCACCAGCACAGAGTCTCTGGTCGCAGATGAGTGGTAACCATACCAGTCGCCAAAAAGGGCGAGGTATGGATTTTATGGAGGTGCGCCAATATCAACCTGGCGACGATATTCGCAGCATTGATTGGCGAGTCACCGCTAGGACCGGTAAAGCACATACAAAGTTGTTTGCAGAAGATAAAGAGCAAGCGGTCATTCTTTATCTTGATCTAAGTTCTAGTCTACATTTTGGATCTAAGTATGTTCTCAAATCCGTTCAATTGGCCCACTTTGCCAGTGTTCTAATTTGGCTAACTCTAGCTAAAAAAGATCGCATCGGCGCAGTGATTGATGACGGACATCAATGTCTTGAATTTCGCCCCTCTTCTTTACAAAGACAAGGGCTGCGGATTCTTAACGCCATAGTCGACATACATAATGCGCAAGTAACTCGTACTGCAAGCAACGACACTCGTACACTGCCTTATACACAAGTATTGGAGACACTTCATACGCTCACCCCAAAAGGCAGCGAATTGATTATGCTCAGTGACTTTGCCCACGTAACACCAACGGAACTGGCACAACTACGTCGACTCAAACAACACAATAGCGTAAGGGCCGTTCAGTTTTATGATCCGTTAGAAAGAGGCGAAACAGACTTTAGAGGTCAAGTGAAAGCTTCGGATGGGCTGCATAGTCAATGGTTTAACTTTGGCTCTAAAGGACAACGAAGAGAACTCGAAAGCCACTTTACCCAACATCAAGAAACCATTAAGCAGCAGTGCCATTCGATAGCAATTCCATTTAACACGCTATCAAGTGGCTGGCCCTTAATTTCACAATTAAGCTAACAAACTGACAAGCAGTATTTATTAAGCAGTAATAATAATGACAACAAACAACCAAAGCCTAGACCTTGAACCTTTGATTTTGCCAAACGCACCGGATTGGTTTCCGCTCGCTTGGGGATGGTGGGTGGTGCTTGCAGCCACCTTGCTCTTCGTTTTCGGCATTTGTCTTTATGTGAGATGGCGTAAAAAACACTTACGCGCAAAAAAGACAGCATTAACACTTTTAACTCAACCTACCGCGCCTCATACCCCCTCTTCTGCTCTGGAAATATTGCGCCAGGCAGCATTGAGTTACTTTCCGCGTGAAGAGATCGCACCATTAACCGGAATCGCTTGGTATGAATTTCTCGATAGCCATACCAAAGAGAGTCGATTCGTAGACAAACAACATCAGTGGCAAGAAGCGTTGTATCAGAATTCCTCCCAAGGGCATCATCAAAGCTTGGTAGACGATTGTGTCTTTTGGATAACCTACGCTTTGCCACCAAAGAAAAAGGCAAATAACCGTGACTGAGCAAACACTCATAACCGATCTTGCCCAATGGCTAAACATTGAATTTGTCTGGTGGTGGGCACTGTTTTTGTTGCCCATCCCCTGGCTGGTATACAAGTTCCTGCCACAAGAATCTCAACAAGCCGAGATCAAATTGGCGTACTTACCAACCAATGAGAATCGCAGCAAGCCTAAGCAAGCGCTGCAAAAAGCGCTTTCAATCGCGATCTGGGGCTTTCTTGTCGTCGCTTGTGCACGTCCAGTTTGGTTTGGTGATCCCGTTGAATTCCAACCCAAATATCGGGACTTGATGTTAGTCGTCGATCTGTCCGGTTCGATGCAGCAGGAAGACATGGAACTCAACGGCGAATATATCGATCGCCTCACAGCAGTCAAACAAGTTCTGTCTGATTTCGTAGCAAAGAGAAAAGGTGACCGTCTCGGAGTTGTTTTGTTTGGCGACCATGCTTATTTGCAAACACCACTCACTGCAGACCGCAAAAGCGTCATGCAACAGATTAATCAAACCGTCATCGGCTTGGTTGGTCAACGAACCGCCATTGGTGATGGTATTGGGTTAGGCACAAAAACCTTTGTAGACAGTGATGCTCCGCAACGAGTCATGATTTTGCTCAGTGACGGCAGCAATACTGCAGGGGTGCTCGAGCCGCTAGAAGCAGCGGAAATTGCGAAAAAATACAACGCCACTATTTACACCGTGGGCGTGGGCGCTGGTGAAATGATGGTGAAAGAGTTTTTCATGACTCGCAAAGTCAACACCGCAGCCGACTTAGATGAACAAACACTGACTAAAGTGGCAGAGGTGACAGGTGGACAATATTTTCGAGCGCGAGATACGGAAGAGCTCGAAAAGATTTATGACACCATCAACCAGCTAGAACCCGTATCTAGCGACACACAAACTTGGCGCCCACAGTCTGAATGGTTTCCATATCCATTAAGCGCTGCATTTGTATTATCGGTATTGTTATTCCTATTAAGGAGAAAACATGGCTGAGTTTATTTTCCTCAATCCTTATTGGCTTTTGGGGCTCATCGTGATCCCTATTGCACTCTTGCTTAATCACAAATTTAGAGCCCAAAAGTCCACACTGATTGCCCCTCACCTATCGCGGATGCTCGGACAAAACACGCAGTCTAAGCATTACTTCACTCTATGGGGTTTAGCTTGGGCAATAACTTGCATTTCATTAGCGGGGCCAAGCTGGCGGTCCAATGCTCGACCAAGCTTTGAGTTAAACCAAAACCGTATCTTGGTGCTTGATATGTCTCGCTCTATGTTTGCTACAGACATCAAACCCAATCGGCTAGCACAAACACGTTATAAGGCGCTCGATTTGCTGCCTAAATGGAAAGAGGGAGCCACTGGACTTATTGCTTACGCTGGCGATGCCTATAACTTAAGTCCACTGACAACTGATTCCAGCACGCTTGCGGGGATTATCGAAAATTTGTCACCAGAGCTGATGCCTTTTCAAGGAGCAAACCTGCCTGCCGCGATTGAACTGGCGATCAACCAGTTTTCTCAAGCCGGCACGCAACAAGGCGATATCATCGTGTTAGCGGATGATCTTGATACGTCAGAGCTGTCTCGCGCGTTAGATTTAGTCCAAGGTACAAAGTTTCGCATTTCTGTTCTTGCCGTCGGGACTCCTAACGGTGCGCCTATCGCGCTGCCCGATGGCTCTCTGCTAAAAACGGCACAAGGCACAACCGTCGTAGCGAAAACAAACCTGAAAAACCTACAGACGCTAGCGAATAAAACTGGCGGTCTATTTGTTCCTATTCAGCACACCAACCGTGATGTTGAAAATATCGCGGCCTTTACTAATAACATTGGTAGCCAGCTTTCTGCGACCCAAAGCGAAGAAGTTAAAACTGATTCTCGTCTCAACAGTGGCTTTTGGTTACTGCCGTTGTTACTTCTTCCTGCGGCTTTACTGTTTCGACGCGGCCTGATTTGGGTGGTAGTTGCGACTGCAGTCCCAGTAACGTGGACACCGCATGCAGAAGCTAATCCGTTCTTAAATGCCGACCAACAAGGAGCGGAACTATACAAGCAAGGTGAGTATGAACAGGCGCAAAACCTATTTACAAACCCAAGCTGGAAAGGAGCCGCCAGTTATCAAAAAGGTGACTACGAAGCCGCTATCGAAGCATTTTCTCATGATGCCTCCCTTAACGGCCGCTATAACCTCGCCAACTCGCTCGCTCAAAATGGTCAATTAGAAGATGCGGCTGATTTGTATAAAAAACTGCTAGAGGATAAGCCTAACTTTGAAGCCGCGAAGAAAAACCTATCGGTTGTAGAAGAAAAGCTAAAACAG